>NZ_CP139250.1 GCF_034064985.1 Acinetobacter pittii
ATGAAAACAGAACTAATAGTTAAAGATAATGCATTAATTAATGCCAGTTATAACCTTGATCTAGTCGAGCAACGGTTAATTCTTCTAGCTATCGTTGAAGCAAGGGAATCGGGTAAGGGAATAAATGCTAATGATCCATTAACAGTTCATGCTGAAAGCTACATCAATCAATTTGGTGTACATCGAAACACGGCTTATCAGGCATTAAAAGATGCTTGTGATGATCTATTTGCAAGACAATTCAGTTATCAAAGTCTTAGTGAAAAAGGCAACATTATTAATCACAAGTCAAGATGGGTGAGTGAAGTCGCTTATATTGATAATGAAGCGGTTGTTAGACTTATTTTTGCTCCCGCTATCGTGCCTTTAATTACAAGACTAGAAGAACAATTTACAAAGTATGAAATACAACAAATAAGCAATTTAACAAGTGCTTATGCCGTTCGGTTATATGAGATATTGATTGCATGGCGTAGTACAGGAAAAACGCCTCTTATAACTTTGTCTGATTTCAGACAAAAAATAGGTGTACTCGATACTGAATACAAACGAATGTATGACTTTAAAAAATATGTCTTAGACATTGCATTAAAGCAAGTAAATGAACATACCGACATTACTGTTAAAGTTGAACAGCATAAGACTGGTAGATCAATTACAGGTTTTTCATTTAGCTTTAAACAAAAAAAATCAGTAACGAAGTCAGCTAAAAGTATAGGTGTAAGCGAAGATATAACGATCACTTTAACAGATGCACAACGCTATTCATTTGCGAGTAAATTGTCAGAGCTTCCAGAAATGGGAAAACTTTCACAAGGCACCGAAAGCTATGAACAATTTGCTGTACGGATTGCAGATATGCTAAAACAGCCGGAGAAATTAAAAGAACTTACTCCATTACTTCGAAAAGTTGGCTTTCAATAAATTATGTCAATTGACATTGTAAAGTTGACAGTCAAGTATTAACACAAATTGAAAACTGGTTTACATAATGAAAAAACTGTCAGTTTCAGAGTTGGCTAAGCTTTACGGATATTCACGACAAGCCATATATGCCCATATAAACAAAGGAAATTTATCTAAAGGATCTGATGGATTAATTGACTTCGCAGAAGCCATAAGAGTTTTTGGGGAACCACAAAAGAAAGATACTAATGTCAATCAAAGTCAATCAATTAACAGTCAAAACTTGACAGAAGTTGACCTATTAAAACGTCAAGTTGACATACTGGAAAAACAGTTAAATCAAGCACTGTTTAGAGAAAATCAATCACTAGAACGTGAATCGTTTTATCAAGATCAGATCGAGGCCATGCAGCGCTTACTAGAAGCACCAAAAGCCAATATGACTACGTTTACCGATCAAGAACAGTCGCAAGCGAATGTAGCTCAAGTACAGCCAGAACCTAATATTGATGATCCTAAACATGACGGATTGACTACTCCAGAGAATAAGCGCATTCCTGTTCCAGAGCATGTTGAACCAGAGCCTAAAAAGCGTGGCTTCTGGAGTCGTTTTTTTCTTCCATATGGTTAACTTAGGCTAAATAAAACCGTGGAATATTGCTCAATAAATAAGCGTGGAACGTGAAAAATCATAAAAAAAACCCACCTTGGGGAAGATGGGCTATAAACTAGAAACTACAGCATTGATTTCTAAGGAAAATTATAACACATTTCGTATAAGGTGTATTATGTTAATAATATAAATTTTTAAAAGCATATTGATTTAATAATAGAAAAATTATCAGAGTAGGGTATGTGTAAAGTAAACGTTCAATTATCAACCAATAATGATTAAAGATTTATATCTTATATATGTTAATTTTATTAACATATATCTACCAAATTAATAATGCATTAAGTGAAATAATATGCTAGGTAAACATCATCATTTTTTAAAAAAATTTTCGATCAGTGATGCTGCTATAGCGTATAAAAAACCTCGCTCGACTATACTTAAATATATAAAAAGCGGAGATTTCAAACTTGACTACAATAACTTGATTGAATACAGTGAGTTAATTAGAAAATTTGGTGAAATTACTTCCCCTATACAGGACGAAAGAGAGCAACAAATCAAAAAACTAAAAGATGAAGTTATGCATTTAAAAAAACAACTTAATTTTTTTAAATATACTTCAATCTCAAACAAAAATAGACTATTAATTTCTCATAAAGACTCCATTTAACATAATGGTGCTTATGCGAAATGGCCCTTTAAGTTTACTTTAAGATCAATAATTTACATTGAGTTAAACCCTTGGAACGATCTCGTTCAACCGATTTAGAAATAAATCGGTTTTTTTATGTTCAATTTTGATACTTCTTGCCAATAAAATTGTTTAAAAAACAATCAAAAATAGCAATTCCATAGAGTTTATAAGCTTTTTTACCCAAAAGAATCCACTATTTCTGTGGATAACCACTGGGATAAATTTTGATTATTTTTTGTGCGTTTTGGCTTACAGCGTTTCACGAAATTGTCTGTATCTAAGCCCCGATGAAGTCCTTATGATCAATCTATATGAACAGGATGTTCAATGACTTAAAACAACAATAATAACAATAATAATCAGTCAGGCACCATGACCATCAGGTAGTCAGCCCTACCTAGGCGCTCCACACCGAAAAATCCCGACATGATGTCGGGATTTTTTATTGCCATTTGCAAAGTCATTCAATCAGATTTAATATATAGACTGTAATCTATATTGTGGTTGTAATATGTGGACAGTCATTACAACGGATCTGTTTAACGAATGGCTTGTACAGCAAGATGAATCTACACAAGAGAAAGTACTCGCAGCGTTGGTCGTTCTACAGCAACAGGGACCAAGTTTAGGTCGTCCTTTAGTAGATACCGTCTATGACTCCAAATTTACCAACATGAAAGAGCTACGTGTTCAGCATCGAGGTAAACCACTGAGAGCCTTTTTCGCATTTGATCCTTTACGACAAGCTATTGTGCTGTGTATCGGTGATAAAGGCGGTAAAAAGCGTTTTTATAAAGAGATGTTAGATATTGCCGATCAGCAATACGAACTTCATCTTTCAACTTTAGGAGATCAATCTAATGGCTAAGACCCTACAAGAATTATTGGCTAGTCGCTCTCCAGAGAGTCAAGCTCGTATTCAAAAAATGGCTGATGAATTACTGTTGGAAACTCAGCTTCACCTTATTCGTGAAGAGTTAGAGATTTCTCAAAAAGAACTGGCTGCAACCCTTGGAATCAAACAGCCGTCATTGTCAGCAATCGAAAATCGTGGTCATGATCTTAAAATTTCAACGATGAAAAAGTATGTTGAAGCAATGGGCGGAAAACTTCGTATTGATGTAGAGCTTCCAACAGGAAAACACATAGGATTTAATGTCTAATAATAAACCTTTGAAAAATAGTACTAAATTACTTGTTAATCTGGACAAGTTTATATTTTTAGTCAATGCTGCCGATAGCCTAGAAGAAATTGAAATTATTAGAGATTTATGCTGTGAATATTTTTCACATTGTAAGAGGCCAAGCTATTACATTGATATTTTTGACAATGCTTATTGGATAAAATATTACGAAATAGCTTAATCCTTCTAGATTCGCATAAGAGTTTCTATGTTAAATAGGACTAAAAATATACTCTAATTTTAGAGTTTTCTTTTAGGTATGATGTAAAAACATACAAGCCTAAGAGTTTAATTTAAAGGTTAAGAATTGAATAAATTAGTAAATATTTTTATGGCTTTAGGAGTTTGCCTTTCAATGGAAACATTTGCAGAACCTGTTTTTTCTAATGATTTATTAGCGAAAGCAGAAAGTGGAGATACTTCTGCCCAGTTAGAATTAGCTGAGATTTATCTATATGGTCATGGTGTTGATTCAGATGAAAATCAAGCTGAAATTTGGGCTATTAAATCAGCTGAAAATGGAAATGTAGCAGCAATGTTTTGGTTAGCTGATGGATATGTTACCTATGCTAGATTAATAGAGGATGATGACAAAAACGATTCTTTAGAACATTTCCAAAAAGCTTTTAAGTGGTTTCAGAAAGCTTCAGAAAATGGTCATTCTGAATCAATGGTTGAGTTAGCTGACCTATATACTCGCGCAGATAGCGGAATAGAAGTTAATATTAAGAAAGCTTTAGAACTTCGTGAAAAGGCTGCAAAGTTAGGTAATAAGAAAGCAATGCGAAGTCTTTCCGTTATGTATCGTGATGGTATAGGCATTCCTAAAAATACTGATTTAGCTCAAAGTTGGTGGGATAAGTCTGAAAATTAATTTTAGTAAAAGTTAAGGATTTTTTAAGAGTCTAATAAATGAATAGTGTTCATGAAATTATAGAAAAAATACATAATGAATGGGAGATTGAACCTAAGAAAGCTATTCAGAGAGGTATGGAATGTCCCTTTCCTTTGCAGTGTTCATTAAACCTAAAAAGCAAAATTTACCCACAAATACCCCAAGTACTTTTACCAAAAGTATTAGAGAATTTTTATACAGTATCTAATGGTGCAGATCTATTTAAAGATCAAGAATACGGACAATGGGGCTTAAAATTATATTCTATTGAGGAAGTAATTTTTGCTTCAAAAATTTATAAAAGTAATCGTAATAATGACGCTCTTCAAAGTGACTTAATTATTGGAGAATTCTATGGAGATTCAGACTTATTGTTAGTTCGATGTGATCCTAATAGTGATGATTACGGCTCTATTTTTGTTGTCTTACCTATAGATCAAAGACAAGATTGGTACATTGTTGCTAATACTTTTCAAGAATTCATTAGTAAATTTTATGAAACTCAGGGTGATAAATTCTGGGAACCTTAAAATTATATAGCCGATATAAGCTCTATTTAACTTATGTTCACCTAAAATTTATTTAATTATCACAAAAATAGTATCATTTTTTGAATTTCATATAACGCCCATTATGTTAATTTTAAGAAAACTAAAGATTTTTAAAGGATACTTATGGAATTTCTGATCTTTATTTTATTGATTGCTGTTTTAATTATTTTTCTTAAAATCAAGAAAAAGAAACCTAAAGTAAATGATGTGGGTCATTCGTCCACTTTTGAAATTTAGCCCTACAAATGAATATTAATTGCAAAATAAATTTGTGCTCACCTTTTCTCAGATAAAGATTCTTTACTTTTTTTCTATAAGAAACAATTAAATAGCTTACTACTTCTAAATTTTATACCAATTAGAAAAAATTTACTGTTAATTAAAACTTAACAAAAGCCTGAGCTTGTAAAATAATCTAAATATCAGTTACTTTATGTTCAGAAAAATATTATTATTGTATTATTAATGTTTAATATTTGTGGTTTGTATGTTCTGGATTCTTATAGCAGTTCTAGTTCTGATTGGTATACTATTAATTATTTCTATAGTGAAGGAACATCTTAAAAATCCTTTCAGATAAATGACTCCATTTTAATCCATTTAACATAATGGGCGTTATACGAATCTCTAAGAATAATTTTATTACACTGATTTTTATATATTTTTTAAATTTTAAGCCTAGACCAGAGTCTAAGGTTTTTCATTTCGTATAACAGCCATTATCTTAAATGGGAGGGGAGATTAAGCTAAAATTAGGGTTTTAATTTAGAGAAAGTAATGTCTCAGATAAAAATTTATGCTTTAGATGAAACTATAGAATTACATCGTGATAATTTAAGTAAAGCTATCCATCAGGCCTTAGTTAAAGAATTAAAATACCCTGAAGAAAAAAGGTTTCAACGTTTTATTCCACTAGAATCCAAAAATTTTATATATCCAGCAGACCGCAGTACATCTTATATAATTATTGAAATTTCCATGTTCGATGGACGAACAAAAGAGACTAAAAAAGCATTTATTAAGACTCTATTCGAAAATATAAACAATCTATGCGGTATTGATTCAAATGATGTTGAGATAACTATATTTGAAACCCCTAAAGAAAACTGGGGCATTAGAGGGGAAAATGCGGATGAACTACAGTTAAATTATAAGGTAAATGTTTAAATTTCCTAAAATTAACATAATACACCTTATACGAAGCCCAGGTTAATCCTGGGCTTTTTGTTGAATCTGATCATTGGTAGCAAACAGATCAGGATTGGTAATTTTGATGTTTTCCTGACAACTCCTGCAAAGCATCAGCCCAGCAAAAAGTTGTACATGTTCCGTTGATTCACAGAAGGCACATGGCTTAGGAAAAGAGATGATATTGGCTGAATTGACTAATTCTGTTGACATAAGAAGTAACCTTGGATTGTACATATTTATTTTTAATAAATTTCAATACTTTATACCTAATTTAGCCACTAAAATTTGTACATTATTGTATAATCCATGTGTACATATTATTTTTTATAATTTTCATTCACTTAGACCCAAAATAGTATTTATTTTTGTACAACACCATGTACAGAACAATAATCATATAAATCAAATTTTTAGCATAAAAAAGTCCATTAATTTTGTACACAATTCTGAAACTTAAAAATCTAAACTTTCATCAATTTTTTTCATAATTTCAATAAATTAACCTTAATTTTAAGATATATTCTGAAATTTGGTTTGAAAGCTGTTTTTACATTATATTTCAATACTTTAAATCAAAAAATTGGATATTTTTTGAAAAACTCAATGAAAGTTTATTTTTTATTTAAAAACAACTAGTTATATTGGTTTTTATCCATTTTTTTGAAACAGTTTCTATATGATAAAAAAACCTATAAAAACCATATCTAGCAAAGGTTTGAGGGTTATCATCTTTAGATGCGTGGTGTGTGACAAAAAAATCCCGGCATGTGCCGGATTCTGGATTAGAAAATTGGCTAAAGTGACGTAGGACTGGTGCTTGGTTTTACATGGAAAAAAGTATTTATTTTCTGGTTTATAAAAACGTAAAAAGATCAGTTTTTGTTCATTCATCCAGGTTAAAAATTTCAACCTAAAACTTTAATTATGAAAAGCTTCACAGAAAGTATTCAAATGCGATTTAAGAGCCTTTATCTAAAAAACATAGATCTTATAGCGAAAAACAGAAAACAGCTCAAAAAACGCAAAAGAGAGTGAAGTAAAGAGATGTTTTGACTTTAGATAGCTGCATAGAGCGAGTGTCTACGAGCGAACTATCAAAATTTGCGTCTAGACTCTCTGAAAAACATTTTTTTGCCCTCTTTAGCCTAAGAAAGTTTAATTTTCATGCAGAAATTTGCTCCTGGACCGAGCGTAGCGAGAAAAAAGCTTATGAGCGAAGCGAATTCCGAGTTGCTTTTGCTTTTTCTTAAAGTCACGCAAGTATTAACCAAAAAATTGCCCCGACGAACTGAGCGAAAGCGAAGTTCAATAGAGTTTGAGCGAAGCGAAAACCAAGGGCAATTTTTCATGACCTGAGCTTTTGAATATTTTTAAATCTTTTAAATGCTTTTAGACATGCTGAAAGCCTTTATTTATAAAATTCTTAGAGACTATAAAACGAGGTTTACCTTGCATTAAAACGAGGTTTACCTTGCATTAAAACGAGGTTTACCTTGCATTAAAACGAGGTTTACCTTGCATTAAGCGAGTTTATGATATAGCCTCGTCTTATTGAATTAAAAATATAACCTTTTCAT